>NZ_JAMGBC010000002.1 GCF_023516495.1 Sphingomonas anseongensis | reverse complement strand
TCCATCGATGTTGAACGGGATGCCAACCGGGTTGTCGCTTGCGTCAACATGATACTTCAGGTTCGGAACGTTGAAGAACCGATACTTGAGGCCGAGGTCGATGTTGGGCGTGATCGCCGTGCGGACGCCCGCAACGACCTGCCATGCAATCCGTCCACGACTGCCGTCGAAGAACTTGTCGATGGCAGGAATGTCGAAGTCTTCGGTTACGTGGGCTGCACCGATACCTGGGCCGACGTAGCCACTCCAGCCATTCTCATCGCCGAAGTCGAGCAATGCGTTCAGCATTACTGACCATGCGGTGGAGTGACCGTCGGCGTTGAAGTGCGAACCGAAGCCGGCCGGCGGAGCGATGCCGGAGGCGACTTCGACCTCATCGACCGAGGCGCGCTTGTAACCAAGCTCCCCCTCGACGCGGATCATGCCGAAATCATAGCCGGCAATGGCGTCGATATCCCAGCCGGGCTTGTGGTCGAGGGTGTAGGCGTTGTTGATCGTTCCCACGACGCCATCGGTGTAATCAAACCCGCTATCTTCGACCAGCATGACGCCGCCCTCGAGGCCGGCGTAGAAGGTGCCGTCCCGAGCAAGCGCCGGTGCGGCGAAACTTGTTGAAGCTAGTGCGAGTGCCAGTACGAGCTTGCGCATCTCTTAGTCCCCTGTCGCGACTCCGCCAGTAGAGCCTCAGCCCCTACAATATTTTAGGTCCGATTTGGCTGCAATGCCCGAGTTTAAACATCGAGTGTGGCTTTCGGGTCACAAACGTGTCGGACGCTGAGGCCCGAACTGCACTTTGCCCAAGTCCTTTAAGTTACCGGTTTCGCACGCAAAAAACCGGCCCGGTGAACATCACCGGGCCGGCTTCTTGAACTTCGTCAGCGTTCGCTGACGTTTGGCTGCTTAGCCCCGCTCTGGAGCCGGCGGCGGCGGA